>NZ_CP130944.1 GCF_030656875.1 Prescottella sp. R16 | reverse complement strand
TTCGATTTCGTGCAGGCGATCCGCAAGACCCCGATCGTCGTCAACGATTCGCGCGGCTTCTTCACCTCGCGTGTCATCGGCACGTTCGTCAACGAGGCCATCGGCATGGTCGCCGAGGGCATCGAGCCGGCCACCATCGAGCAGGCGGGCATGCAGGCCGGTTACCCGGCGGCACCGCTGCAGCTGTCCGACGAGCTGAACCTGACGCTCATGCAGAAGATCCGCGCCGAGTCGAAGGCCGCCGCGCTCGCGGAGGGCAAGGAACTGCCCGCCGACCCGGCCGGCGACGTCATCAACTACCTCGTCGAGGGCAACGACCGCAAGGGACGCCTCGGCGGTGCCGGGTTCTACGACTACACGGACGGCAAGCGCACCGGCCTGTGGCAGGGGCTGCGCGACCACTTCAAGTCCGGTTCGGCCACTCCGCCGATCCAGGATCTGATCGACCGCATGCTGTTCATCGAAGCCATCGAGACCGTCAAGTGCTTCGACGAGGGCGTCATCACGTCCTCCGCCGACGCCAACATCGGCTCCATCATGGGCATCGGCTACCCGGCCTGGACCGGCGGTGTCAGCCAGTTCATCACCGGCTACCCCGGTGGCAAGGACGGCTTCGTCGCCCGCGCCGAGGAACTCGCCGCGAAGTACGGCGAGCGCTTCACCCCGCCGGCGTCGCTGAAGGGCTAGTTCCACAGATCCAGCCGCGAACCCCCCGCCCGGTTCTCCGGACGGGGGTGTCGTGCATTCGGGCGCTTCGAAGTGCGTACCGTGCACGAGGTTTCGTGCCCGTGCAGTGGGAAGGGTGCAGACAGCGACCGATCGGGGCGCCTAGATTTCGGTGTGACGTAGGACATAGGAGAGTGAGGGCATCTTGGCGAACTGGACGCACCACCGCGCACGAATCAACGGGCTCGACATGCACTACGTGACGGAGGGGGAGGGCCCGCTCGTCGTGCTTCTGCACGGCTTCCCGCACACGTGGTTCAGTTGGCGTCATCAGATCGGTGCGCTGGCCGACGCGGGCTACCGGGTGGTGGCGCCGGACCTGCGCGGTATGGGGCAGACCGATGTTCCCGACCGGCTCGAGGACTACCGCGTCGACAACGTCGTCGCCGACATCTGCGGCCTGCTCGACCACCTCGGTCACGACAGCGCAGTGTTCTCCGGGCTGGACTACGGCCAGTTCATCGCGTACGACATCGCGATCGAGCGCCCGAGCGGGTGCGGGGCGTGATCGGCCTGCAGAATCCGTTCTACGCCGCCTACGACCGGCTTCCCAGCGAGATCGAACGCGAGCGCGGTCGTGAGCACTTCAACCACATGTCGTACTACCTCGACGACCCGGACGGGGCGCGCGCGACTCGACGGGAACCCCCGCGGGATCCTCACGAAGATCTTCCACATCCTCTCCGGCGACGGCGATTTCATGCAGGGTGGCAGCATCCGCGGGCACCACGTATCGGCAGGCGTTGCCGCAGCCGCCGGCCCTGCCGTGGCCATGGCTGTCGGAATGGGAGTTGGAGACCTACGTCTCGGAGTACTCGCGCAGCGGTTTCGGTGGCGGGATCAACTGGTACCTCGCCGCGGACATGACTGGACGTACCGGAAATCGCGTGCCGACAACATCACCCGCGTGCCCTTCTACTTCCTGTGCAGTGCGTCGGACGTCGACCTCCTGAACTGGCACGGCGACGACCCGATCGACAAACTGAAGGAGCATCACGCCGACGTTCGTACGGTCCGCACCGTCTCGGGTGGCGGGCATCTGCTCGCGATGGAGAACCCGGCCGAGGTCAACAAGGTTCTGCTCGAGTTCCTCGCCGATCTGGACGGGAGCTGACGGGTCACGCGGGGGCAGCCGACGTCGGGGCCGTGCACACCGGAATCGGTGTGCACGGCCCCGCTCGACGTGCGCCTACCGGCCGAGGAAACGCTCGGTGTAGTTCGAGACCCGCTCGTCGAGTTGCGTCGCCCGCTGGGCCGGCGTCACTCGCGTAGTCCCCTCCGGCAGCACCGAATCCAGATCGGCGAGGTCGACCAGACGGACCGACCGCACCGTCCGTGACGGGTCGACGTCCGCGGGTACGGACTGCCAGCGGATCGCATACATTCCACTGTCGATCCCGTCCGTGTCCAACCAGTTCCAGGTTCCCCGGATCCTCGGCGGAGACGACGTAGGTGATCGTGCGTCGCGTTGGCACGTGCCTGCGCCTGGTTCAGGCTGCCCGATCGGTGGGTGTACTCCCGCGCGACACCCACAGGTCGGTCAGCTGGAATCCGAGGTAGCGGGCACCGACCGGATCCAGGGTGACCACCAGCGCCTGGCCCGCACCCAGAGCGAAGTGCCCGCTCGTCGCGAATCCGAAGCCGGAGCCGCGGGGTGCCGTAGGCGCGATGATGTCGTTGGCCGCCTTCGTGTAGATGAAGGTGTTGTCCCAGTCGAGCCAGTACCGGCCGATCGTGCGCAGGAGGTCGGCGGTCTGCGTCGCCAGCTGTTCCGGGGTGCGGGGACCAGGCGCTTCGGGGCCGGCCGTGCGTTCGATCTCCAGATACGACGGCCCTTCTTTCGCCCAGTCGTTCAACGAGTCCCGCGCGATGAGGAGCCGGGCGGTATCCGTGGTGCGGATGTGGTTCGGGCGGCCGTCGGCGGGCTCCGGGTCGACGGTGATCGTGAACGATCCGTCGGGGTCGATCTGCATACGATCCGTGGTGAGGGCTGCCAACACCGGGGCGCCCTCCTTCGTCACCGCACCGGTACCGGGCAGTTCACCGTAGAGCACGAAGGACAGTTGGGCGGGCCGCCGTTCCGGCATGCGCCCCCGGATCACGAAGGACGACCGGCCGTCGACGGCGTGTGCCGGTACACGTTGTCGGGTTGTCGATTCCGTAACCCGATCGGGCCACCTCGATCCCGTGCCAGCAGTGGGGAGCCGTCACGACCCAGTTGAAGTGCGGGTCGAAGGGATCGTCGGTGACGACGGTCTGGCCGCAGCCGTCGCGATCGACTCGACCGCCGCATCCAACGTGGTCAGGCCGGAACGGGTGGCGCCCTGCGGATCGGCTCGGTACATCGCGGCGACGTCGTTCTTCGCGGCGCGCACCAGGGGGTGCGCGGTCATCTCCGTGACCGTCTTCTCGAAGTCCAGCTGGTGTCGGGAATCGAGTGCGCCGCCGGGAGCGAAGCCGCGATCGCACCCGCTGTCGGAGCCTTCCCCGTCGAGGCTTCCGTCGGTATGGAACCCAGCGGCCCTGCCCCCGACATGGTGGGCAGCAGGACGGTGACGGCGGTGGCCATCAGTCCGGCGGCCAGAATTCGTCTACGTACGGACACGGCGTCTCCTCGGATCGCTCACCTCGGGAGGCGAGTCGGAAGTGAATTGTTCGCGGATACGGTGGAATCGACTACGACGGCGTCGGTGCTCGGCCGTCGACGCGCGCGTCGCGCCTGGCGATGTTGTCCTGGACTTCCGCCCGCCACTTGACGTTCGGTGCAGTCGTGTCGATCTCGAACTCGAATCGGTTCGTCATCTCCGGCCGCACGTCCGCAGCGTCGACATAGAACTGTTCGTACCAGCGTCGCAGCTGGTAGACCGGGCCGTCCTCCTCGCACAGGAGCGGATTGTCGATTCGGGTCTTGTTCTTCCAGATCACTACGTCCTGCTCGAAGCCGAGGCGGACGAAGTCGCCGATCTTCCGGGCCAGGGCCGTGGACTCGGCGTCCTCCCTGCCCGGGAACTTCTTGACGATGACGCCGTACTGCAGCTCGAACGAGTTGGCGTCGATCGGATAGTGGCAGTTGATCAGCACGATCGGCAGGTCCGCCTCGTCGTAGTGGTACACGAGATCGTCGATCATGAAGGACGGCCCGTGGTATGCCGCCACGGAGGTGTTTCCGCGGGAGACCGGCACTCCCGGAACGGGTTTGCGAGGAGCGACGTCCTCACGCCCGACACCGGTCATGTACTGCGTGGCGGTGTGCCCCTCGAAGATCGTCTTGAAGTACGTCGGGAAGGCGAGATGAATGTAGAAGAAGTGGGCCATGTCGACGACGTTGTCGATGACCTCGCGGCAGTTCACGCCCTCGATCGTCGTCGAATACCAGATCCAGTCGGTGTATTCGGGATCGCCGTAACCGGCGATGCGCGGGATCGTCACGTCCGCGGGCGGCGGGTTGCCCTCGGGGTCGTTCCAGACGAACAGCAGGCCGTCCTGCACCATCGTCGGCCAGGTCGCGGTGCGGGCGATCGGCGGGACACGGCGGGCGTACGGAATGTTCTTGCACCGCCCGTCGCCGCCCCAGCGCCAGTCGTGGAAGGGGCAGGCGATCTCGTTCCCCTTCACGGTGCCCTGTGAGAGGTCGCCGCCCATGTGCCGGCAGTACGCGTCGAGCACGTTGATCTTCTCGTCCTGTCCGGCGAAAACCACCAGCTTCCGCCCGAAGGCGTTGATCTGATGAGGTTTTCCGTCGCGGAACGTGCGTTCCAGGCCCAGGCAGTGCCATCCGCGTGCGAACCGTGTCGGTAGCGCCTGCGCTGTGATCTCACGAACCGGTGCGTCGTGGTCGCTCATTCTTTCCTCCGTGCTGCGGGTCGCGTTCTCGGGGATCCCTGTGCGGCGGATGCCCGGAAGCAGGCTGTGTACGAACGGGTTCGGGCTTCCTGGCGGAACTGCGACCGGTGGCTGTCCGGACGCAGGATCGGCATCTCGTTGTGGTTGATTGCACAGTAGACGACCGTCTACTGTCAAGGGGTGAGTGAAGTCGAGACGGCCGACAAAGCCTGGGGCAGAGACGAAGTACGCAGAGCCGTGCGGCTGGCGGCGCGCACGCTGCTCGCCGAGAAAGGATTGTCCTTCAGCATGCGCGAGCTCGCGGCGAATGCCGGCGTCAACCTGGGGCTGATCCACAAGCATCTCGGCAACAAGGACGACGTGGTGCGGGCGGTCCTCGCGCGGAGTCACGAGAGGTCGGCGGCGATCGTCGGAGGTGTCGACTCGCTTCCGGAGGCCGTGCGGGCGCTGTTCATGGTGGGAGTCGCCGACCCGGAGTACGTGCGGATCGTGGCATGGCTGAATCTGCACGGGCGATCCGACCTGATTCCGAACGAGGACATGGATGCCCTCGGCGCGATCACCGGTTCGTCGCACACCACCGTCGACGACCGAGTTCGGCATATGGCTGTGCTCTCGGCGATATCCGGGTGGTCGTTGTTCGGCAGCGGAATCCTGCAGTCGGCCGAGGTCGCGGAGTCCGAGCGGGAGTTCTACGAGGCGCGTGTCGCAGATCTGCTGGCGTCGATCGTGAACGGGGAGAACACCTCACCCGTCGACGCGGGTCCCGAGTAGGACGTTCGGGTGCGTGATCCTGCGCGGTCTCGGCACCCTCCGAACACGCTCTGAACACGCTTCGGGCGGTTACTGCGACAACGGCCGGGAGCCGATCGCAGTAACCGCCCGCAGGACGATCTCTACCCCTGCCACCACGGGCGCAGCGGCACGTGCGCTTCGCCGTCGGGGCCGAGTTTGACGGCCAATACCTGGTGGAGCTGAACGACGTTGCGTTCGAAGCCGAGTCGGGAGCCGGCCATGTAGAGGCCCCAGACCTTGGCGGTGCCCTCGCCGACTTCGGCGACGCAGGCGTCCCAGTTGTCGACGAGGTTGCGGCACCAGCCGGCTAGGGTGAGTGCGTAGTGCTCGCGCAGGTTTTCCTCGTGGCGGACCTCGAGGCCGAGGTTCTGGATTTCGCTGATGATGCGCCCGGAGCCGGTGAGTTCGCCGTCGGGGAAGATGTAGCGGTCGATGAAGTAGCCGGCTTTGGCGCTGCTGCGGTTGCCGGGCCGGGTGATGCAGTGGTTGAGGAGCCGACCGCCCTCGCGGAGTTTGTCCTTCATGAACCCGAAGTAGGACGGGTAGTTGTCGACGCCGATGTGTTCGGTGAGACCGATGGAGGAGATGGCGTCGAAACCGGTTTCGGCGATGTCCCGGTAGTCGGAGAATCGGACTTCGGCGAGGTCGGAGAGGCCTTCGTCGGCGATGGCCTTCTGCGCCCATTCGGCCTGCTCCCTCGACAGGGTGGCGCCGATGACCTTGACGCCGCGGGGCGGCGTAGCGGACCATGCCGCCCCAGCCGCAGCCGATGTCGAGGAGTCGGTCGCCTTCCTGTAGTCCGAGTTTCTCGAACACGAGGCGGTACTTGTTCTCCTGCGCGGCCTCGAGGGTCTGGTCCTCGGATTCGTAGGCGGCGCACGTGTACGTCATGGACGGGCCGAGGACGTATTCGTAGAACGTGTTGGACACGTCGTAGTGGTGGTGGATGGCTTCGGCGTCGCGAGTCTTGGAGTGCCGCAGCCCTTCCGCGAATCGGCGCCACCGCGGCAGGTGTTCCTGCGGGGGCGGCGCGATGATGCGCAGCTTGTCCCAGCCGATGGAGCGGGTGATGGTGGCGAGTTCCTTCGGGGACGGCCGCTCGAAGTGCAGGGCCGTCATCGCCTTCAGGATTTCGTACGGGTCGCCGGGGTGGACGCCGACGGCCTCGAGGTCGCCGGAGACGTAGGCGCGGGCCATACCGAGGTCGCCGGTGCGGTGGCCAGGTAGGTGGTGCCGCGCTCGGAGTTCAGGTGCAGGCCGTACGGTGCGTCCTCCGGGCCGGTCGCGCTGCCGTCGTATGCTGTGAAGCGCAGCGGAATATCGCCGTCGGACACGGTTTCGACAATCTCGGCAAGACTGAGTTTGCGTACCGTGTCGGACTTGGGCCTGAGAATCGTCACTTTCTTTGCACCGCCTTCGAATAGAGGTCGAGGAGACGTGAATCTGGGTCGTAGCGTTTCTTGATCTGGGTGTAGTGCTCGCCGCCGTAGAGCAGCGCGAATTCGTCCTCGCTGTAGAACGATTCGGAGTACAGGGATTTGTGGCCGTCGAGTTCGGCGACCTTCTTCTCGATGAGCCGGTTCGCGGCGCCGACGGGCTCGCCGGGCACGATCGGCACCGACGACCAGAAGCCGACGTTGACGTAGGCGCGGCCGGGCTCGAGCGGGTACAGGGGCCACGGCCGGTGCGTGTCCAGCGACGGATGTGCCGGCTCACGAAGCTTCAACGGGCACAACCAGAGCGGTTCGATGGGGATCTCGTCGAGGAACCAGTGCAGGAAGGCGGACGTGTTCTCGAGAGGGACCTCGATGTCCTGCACGACGCGTTCGCGGGGCGGCAGTCCCTTACGGGCTTCGAGGCGGTCGCCGATGTCGTACTTCTGGTCGAGGCCGATGAGTTTCCAGTAGAAGCTGCTGCGTAGGTAGCGTTTCGGCCAGAAGCGGCGGATCTTGGGGTTCTGGGTGCCGAAGGCGCGGGAGCACCAGAACCAGTCGGTGTCCCAGCGCCACAGGTAGTCGTGGATGGTGAGCCGGTCGGTTCGGGGGTGATTGATCGACTCGTGCTGGATGGACCGGTAGTAGATGTCCATGCCGGTGTAGTCGCTGACCGGTCCGGGCTCGTCGGTCTGCGTACCGAGCGTGAGGTAGGCCTCGGTGGGGGTGAACACGACGCCGTCGAGGTAGTCGACGGCGGTCCCGTCCCACGATCGCTCCGTGGCGATCCGCTCCATCGTCTCCTGCAGCCGGTCAGGTCGGTGAAGCGCAGGTGCCGCAGCGCGACGTACTTCTTCACGGGCTCGAGTTCGATGCGGATGCGCGTCGAATAGCCGAGGGTGCCATAGGAGTTGGGGAAGGAGCGGAACAGGTCGGCGTGTTCGTTGTCCGGGGTGGCGGTGAGGATGTCGCCGCTGCCGGTGAGGATGTCGATCTCGAGGACGGACTCGTGCGGCAGGCCGTTGCGGAACGACGTGGACTCGATGCCGAGGCCGGTGACGGCGCCGCCGAGGGTGATGGTCTTGAGCTGCGGCACCACGAGCGGCGCGAGCCCGTACGGCAGGGTGGCGTCGACGAGGTTCTCGTACGTGCACATGCCCTGGACGTCGGCGGTGCGGGCCACGGGATCCACCGAGACGACGCCACCGAGACCGGAGACGTCCAGTCCGGGGGCGTTGCTGTGGGCCCGTGCCCGGAACAGGTTGGACGTCTTCTTGGCGAGGCGCACGTTGGCGTCGGGCGGGATGGCCCGATAGCTGGACAGCAGACGCTGGACCCCGGCGCGATGCGCGGCGGGCCCGATTTCGCGGATACCACTCTTGGAGTCGACCACCCCTCGACGCTATCGCTAGTAGGGTCGGTCGGCTATCGATATCCCGGCGAGTCGGAATTCTGTAGCTGTGCTAAATACCGGACTGCCCCGGCACGCGGCGTGCCGGGGCAGTCCGGTATTTAGCACAGCTACAGAATTCCGACTCGCCGGGATATCGATAGCCGACCGACCCTACTAGCGATAGCGTCGAGGGGTGGTCGACTCCAAGAGTGGTATCCGCGAAATCGGGCCCGCCGCGCATCGCGCCGGGGTCCAGCGTCTGCTGTCCAGCTATCGGGCCATCCCGCCCGACGCCAACGTGCGCCTCGCCAAGAAGACGTCCAACCTGTTCCGGGCACGGGCCCACAGCAACGCCCCCGGACTGGACGTCTCCGTCTCGGTGGCGTCGTCTCGGTGGATCCCGTGGCCCGCACCGCCGACGTCCAGGGCATGTGCACGTACGAGAACCTCGTCGACGCCACCCTGCCGTACGGGCTCGCGCCGCTCGTGGTGCCGCAGCTCAAGACCATCACCCTCGGCGGCGCCGTCACCGGCCTCGGCATCGAGTCCACGTCGTTCCGCAACGGCCTGCCGCACGAGTCCGTCCTCGAGATCGACATCCTCACCGGCAGCGGCGACATCCTCACCGCCACCCCGGACAACGAACACGCCGACCTGTTCCGCTCCTTCCCCAACTCCTATGGCACCCTCGGCTATTCGACGCGCATCCGCATCGAACTCGAGCCCGTGAAGAAGTACGTCGCGCTGCGGCACCTGCGCTTCACCGACCTGACCCGGCTGCAGGAGACGATGGAGCGGATCGCCACGGAGCGATCGTGGGACGGGACCGCCGTCGACTACCTCGACGGCGTCGTGTTCACCCCACCGAGGCCTACCTCACGCTCGGTACGCAGACCGACGAGCCCGGACCGGTCAGCGACTACACCGGCATGGACATCTACTACCGGTCCATCCAGCACGAGTCGATCAATCACCCCGAACCGACCGGCTCACCATCCACGACTACCTGTGGCGCTGGGACACCGACTGGTTCTGGTGCTCCCGCGCCTTCGGCACCCAGAACCCCAAGATCCGCCGCTTCTGGCCGAAACGCTACCTACGCAGCAGCTTCTACTGGAAACTCATCGGCCTCGACCAGAAGTACGACATCGGCGACCGCCTCGAAGCCCGTAAGGGACTGCCGCCCCGCGAACGCGTCGTGCAGGACATCGAGGTCCCTCTCGAGAACACGTCCGCCTTCCTGCACTGGTTCCTCGACGAGATCCCCATCGAACCGCTCTGGTTGTGCCCGTTGAAGCTTCGTGAGCCGGCACATCCGTCGCTGGACACGCACCGGCCGTGGCCCCTGTACCCGCTCGAGCCCGGCCGCGCCTACGTCAACGTCGGCTTCTGGTCGTCGGTGCCGATCGTGCCCGGCGAGCCCGTCGGCGCCGCGAACCGGCTCATCGAGAAGAAGGTCGCCGAACTCGACGGCCACAAATCCCTGTACTCCGAATCGTTCTACAGCGAGGACGAATTCGCGCTGCTCTACGGCGGCGAGCACTACACCCAGATCAAGAAACGCTACGACCCAGATTCACGTCTCCTCGACCTCTATTCGAAGGCGGTGCAAAGAAAGTGACGATTCTCAGGCCCAAGTCCGACACGGTACGCAAACTCAGTCTTGCCGAGATTGTCGAAACCGTGTCCGACGGCGATATTCCGCTGCGCTTCACAGCATACGACGGCAGCGCGACCGGCCCGGAGGACGCACCGTACGGCCTGCACCTGAACTCCGAGCGCGGCACCACCTACCTGGCCACCGCACCCGGCGACCTCGGTATGGCCCGCGCCTACGTCTCCGGCGACCTCGAGGCCGTCGGCGTCCACCCCGGCGACCCGTACGAAATCCTGAAGGCGATGACGGCCCTGCACTTCGAGCGGCCGTCCCCGAAGGAACTCGCCACCATCACCCGCTCCATCGGCTGGGACAAGCTGCGCATCATCGCGCCGCCCCCGCAGGAACACCTGCCGCGGTGGCGCCGATTCGCGGAAGGGCTGCGGCACTCCAAGACTCGCGACGCCGAAGCCATCCACCACCACTACGACGTGTCCAACACGTTCTACGAATACGTCCTCGGCCCGTCCATGACGTACACGTGCGCCGCCTACGAATCCGAGGACCAGACCCTCGAGGCCGCGCAGGAGAACAAGTACCGCCTCGTGTTCGAGAAACTCGGACTACAGGAAGGCGACCGACTCCTCGACATCGGCTGCGGCTGGGGCGGCATGGTCCGCTACGCCGCCCGCCGCGGCGTCAAGGTCATCGGCGCCACCCTGTCGAGGGAGCAGGCCGAATGGGCGCAGAAGGCCATCGCCGACGAAGGCCTCTCCGACCTCGCCGAAGTCCGATTCTCCGACTACCGGGACATCGCCGAAACCGGTTTCGACGCCATCTCCTCCATCGGTCTCACCGAACACATCGGCGTCGACAACTACCCGTCCTACTTCGGGTTCATGAAGGACAAACTCCGCGAGGGCGGTCGGCTCCTCAACCACTGCATCACCCGGCCCGGCAACCGCAGCAGCGCCAAAGCCGGCTACTTCATCGACCGCTACATCTTCCCCGACGGCGAACTCACCGGCTCCGGGCGCATCATCAGCGAAATCCAGAACCTCGGCCTCGAGGTCCGCCACGAGGAAAACCTGCGCGAGCACTACGCACTCACCCTAGCCGGCTGGTGCCGCAACCTCGTCGACAACTGGGACGCCTGCGTCGCCGAAGTCGGCGAGGGCACCGCCAAGGTCTGGGGCCTCTACATGGCCGGCTCCCGACTCGGCTTCGAACGCAACGTCGTTCAGCTCCACCAGGTATTGGCCGTCAAACTCGGCCCCGACGGCGAAGCGCACGTGCCGCTGCGCCCGTGGTGGCAGGGGTAGAGATCGTCCTGCGGGCGGTTACTGCGATCGGCTCCCGGCCGTTGTCGCAGTAACCGCCCGAAGCGTGTTCAGAGCGTGTTCGGAGGGTGCCGAGACCGCGCAGGATCACGCACCCGAACGTCCTACTCGGGACCCGCGTCGACGGGTGAGGTGTTCTCCCCGTTCACGATCGACGCCAGCAGATCTGCGACACGCGCCTCGTAGAACTCCCGCTCGGACTCCGCGACCTCGGCCGACTGCAGGATTCCGCTGCCGAACAACGACCACCCGGATATCGCCGAGAGCACAGCCATATGCCGAACTCGGTCGTCGACGGTGGTGTGCGACGAACCGGTGATCGCGCCGAGGGCATCCATGTCCTCGTTCGGAATCAGGTCGGATCGCCCGTGCAGATTCAGCCATGCCACGATCCGCACGTACTCCGGGTCGGCGACTCCCACCATGAACAGCGCCCGCACGGCCTCCGGAAGCGAGTCGACACCTCCGACGATCGCCGCCGACCTCTCGTGACTCCGCGCGAGGACCGCCCGCACCACGTCGTCCTTGTTGCCGAGATGCTTGTGGATCAGCCCCAGGTTGACGCCGGCATTCGCCGCGAGCTCGCGCATGCTGAAGGACAATCCTTTCTCGGCGAGCAGCGTGCGCGCCGCCAGCCGCACGGCTCTGCGTACTTCGTCTCTGCCCCAGGCTTTGTCGGCCGTCTCGACTTCACTCACCCCTTGACAGTAGACGGTCGTCTACTGTGCAATCAACCACAACGAGATGCCGATCCTGCGTCCGGACAGCCACCGGTCGCAGTTCCGCCAGGAAGCCCGAACCCGTTCGTACACAGCCTGCTTCCGGGCATCCGCCGCACAGGGATCCCCGAGAACGCGACCCGCAGCACGGAGGAAAGAATGAGCGACCACGACGCACCGGTTCGTGAGATCACAGCGCAGGCGCTACCGACACGGTTCGCACGCGGATGGCACTGCCTGGGCCTGGAACGCACGTTCCGCGACGGAAAACCTCATCAGATCAACGCCTTCGGGCGGAAGCTGGTGGTTTTCGCCGGACAGGACGAGAAGATCAACGTGCTCGACGCGTACTGCCGGCACATGGGCGGCGACCTCTCACAGGGCACCGTGAAGGGGAACGAGATCGCCTGCCCCTTCCACGACTGGCGCTGGGGCGGCGACGGGCGGTGCAAGAACATTCCGTACGCCCGCCGTGTCCCGCCGATCGCCCGCACCGCGACCTGGCCGACGATGGTGCAGGACGGCCTGCTGTTCGTCTGGAACGACCCCGAGGGCAACCCGCCGCCCGCGGACGTGACGATCCCGCGCATCGCCGGTTACGGCGATCCCGAATACACCGACTGGATCTGGTATTCGACGACGATCGAGGGCGTGAACTGCCGCGAGGTCATCGACAACGTCGTCGACATGGCCCACTTCTTCTACATTCATCTCGCCTTCCCGACGTACTTCAAGACGATCTTCGAGGGGCACACCGCCACGCAGTACATGACCGGTGTCGGGCGTGAGGACGTCGCTCCTCGCAAACCCGTTCCGGGAGTGCCGGTCTCCCGCGGAAACACCTCCGTGGCGGCATACCACGGGCCGTCCTTCATGATCGACGATCTCGTGTACCACTACGACGAGGCGGACCTGCCGATCGTGCTGATCAACTGCCACTATCCGATCGACGCCAACTCGTTCGAGCTGCAGTACGGCGTCATCGTCAAGAAGTTCCCGGGCAGGGAGGACGCCGAGTCCACGGCCCTGGCCCGGAAGATCGGCGACTTCGTCCGCCTCGGCTTCGAGCAGGACGTAGTGATCTGGAAGAACAAGACCCGAATCGACAATCCGCTCCTGTGCGAGGAGGACGGCCCGGTCTACCAGCTGCGACGCTGGTACGAACAGTTCTATGTCGACGCTGCGGACGTGCGGCCGGAGATGACGAACCGATTCGAGTTCGAGATCGACACGACTGCACCGAACGTCAAGTGGCGGGCGGAAGTCCAGGACAACATCGCCAGGCGCGACGCGCGCGTCGACGGCCGAGCACCGACGCCGTCGTAGTCGATTCCACCGTATCCGCGAACAATTCACTTCCGACTCGCCTCCCGAGGTGAGCGATCCGAGGAGACGCCGTGTCCGTACGTAGACGAATTCTGGCCGCCGGACTGATGGCCACCGCCGTCACCGTCCTGCTGCCCACCATGTCGGGGGCAGGGCCGCTGGGTTCCATACCGACGGGAAGCCTCGACGGGGAAGGCTCCGACAGCGGGTGCGATCGCGGCTTCGCTCCCGGCGGCGCACTCGATTCCCGACACCAGCTGGACTTCGAGAAGACGGTCACGGAGATGACCGCGCACCCCCTGGTGCGCGCCGCGAAGAACGACGTCGCCGCGATGTACCGAGCCGATCCGCAGGGCGCCACCCGTTCCGGCCTGACCACGTTGGATGCGGCGGTCGAGTCGATCGCGACGGCTGCGGCCCAGACCGTCGTCACCGACGATCCCTTCGACCCGCACTTCAACTGGGTCGTGACGGCTCCCCACTGCTGGCACGGGATCGAGGTGGCCCGATCGGGTTACGGAATCGACAACCCCGACAACGTGTACCGGCACACTGCCGTCGACGGCCGGTCGTCCTTCGTGATCCGGGGGCGCATGCCGGAACGGCGGCCCGCCCAACTGTCCTTCGTGCTCTACGGTGAACTGCCCGGTACCGGTGCGGTGACGAAGGAGGGCGCCCCGGTGTTGGCAGCCCTCACCACGGATCGTATGCAGATCGACCCCGACGGATCGTTCACGATCACCGTCGACCCGGAGCCCGCCGACGGCCGCCCGAACCACATCCGCACCACGGATACCGCCCGGCTCCTCATCGCGCGGGACTCGTTGAACGACTGGGCGAAAGAAGGGCCGTCGTATCTGGAGATCGAACGCACGGCCGGCCCCGAAGCGCCTGGTCCCCGCACCCCGGAACAGCTGGCGACGCAGACCGCCGACCTCCTGCGCACGATCGGCCGGTACTGGCTCGACTGGGACAACACCTTCATCTACACGAAGGCGGCCAACGACATCATCGCGCCTACGGCACCCCGCGGCTCCGGCTTCGGATTCGCGACGAGCGGGCACTTCGCTCTGGGTGCGGGCCAGGCGCTGGTGGTCACCCTGGATCCGGTCGGTGCCCGCTACCTCGGATTCCAGCTGACCGACCTGTGGGGTGTCGCGCGGGAGTACACCCACCGATCGGGCAGCCTGAACCAGGCGCAGGCACGTGCCAACGCGGACGGCACGATCACCTACGTCGTCTCCGCCGAGGATCCGGGAACCTGGAACTGGTTGGACACGGACGGGATCGACAGTGGAATGTATGCGATCCGCTGGCAGTCCGTACCCGCGGACGTCGACCCGTCACGGACGGTGCGGTCGGTCCGTCTGGTCGACCTCGCCGATCTGGATTCGGTGCTGCCGGAGGGGACTACGCGAGTGACGCCGGCCCAGCGGGCGACGCAACTCGACGAGCGGGTCTCGAACTACACCGAGCGTTTCCTCGGCCGGTAGGCGCACGTCGAGCGGGGCCGTGCACACCGATTCCGGTGTGCACGGCCCCGACGTCGGCTGCCCCGGCGTGACCCGTCAGCTCCCGTCCAGATCGGCGAGGAACTCGAGCAGAACCTTGTTGACCTCGGCCGGGTTCTCCATCGCGAGCAGATGCCCGCCACCCGAGACGGTGCGGACCGTACGAACGTCGGCGTGATGCTCCTTCAGTTTGTCGATCGGGTCGTCGCCGTGCCAGTTCAGGAGGTCGACGTCCGACGCACTGCACAGGAAGTAGAAGGGCACGCGGGTGATGTTGTCGGCACGCGATTTCCGGTACGTCCAGTTCATGTCCGCGGCGAGGTACCAGTTGATCCCGCCACCGAAACCGCTGCGCGAGTACTCCGAGACGTAGGTCTCCAACTCCCATTCCGACAGCCATGGCCACGGCAGGGCCGGCGGCTGCGGCAACGCCTGCCGATACGTGGTGCCCGGCGGATGCTGCCACACCTGCATGAAATCGCCGTCGCCGGAGAGGATGTGGAAGATCTTCGTGAGGATCCCGCGGGGGTTCCCGTCGAGGTCGGCGCGCGCCCCGTCCGGGTCGTCGAGGTAGTACGACATGTGGTTGAAGTGCTCACGACCGCGCTCGCGTTCGATCTCGCTGGGAAGCCGGTCGTAGGCGGCGTAGAACGGATTCTGCAGGCCGATCACGCCCCGCACCCGCTCCGGGCGCTCGATCGCGATGTCGTACGCGATGAACTGGCCGTAGTCCAGCCCGGAGAACACTGCGCTGTCGTGACCGAGGTGGTCGAGCAGGCCGCAGATGTCGGCGACGACGTTGTCGACGCGGTAGTCCTCGAGCCGGTCGGGAACATCGGTCTGCCCCATACCGCGCAGGTCCGGCGCCACCACCCGGTAGCCCGCGTCGGCCAGCGCACCGATCTGATGACGCCAACTGAACCACGTGTGCGGGAAGCCGTGCAGAAGCACGACGAGCGGGCCCTCCCCCTCCGTCACGTAGTGCATGTCGAGCCCGTTGATTCGTGCGCGGTGGTGCGTCCAGTTCGCCAAGATGCCCTCACTCTCCTATGTCCTACGTCACACCGAAATCTAGGCGCCCCGATCGGTCGCTGTCTGCACCCTTCCCACTGCACGGGCACGAAACCTCGTGCACGGTACGCACTTCGAAGCGCCCGAATGCACGACACCCCCGTCCGGAGAACCGGGCGGGGGGTGTCGCGGCTGGATCTGTGGAACTAGCCCTTCAGCGACGCCGGCGGGGTGAAGCGCTCGCCGTACTTCGCGGCGAGTTCCTCGGCGCGGGCGACGAAGCCGTCCTTGCCACCGGGGTAGCCGGTGATGAACTGGCTGACACCGCCGGTCCAGGCCGGGTAGCCGATGCCCATGATGGAGCCGATGTTGGCGTCGGCGGAGGACGTGATGACGCCCTCGTCGAAGCACTTGACGGTCTCGATGGCTTCGATGAACAGCATGCGGTCGATCAGATCCTGGATCGGCGGAGTGGCCGAACCGGACTTGAAGTGGTCGCGCAGCCCCTGCCACAGGCCGGTGCGCTTGCCGTCCGTGTAGTCGTAGAACCCGGCACCGCCGAGGCGTCCCTTGCGGTCGTTGCCCTCGACGAGGTAGTTGATGACGTCGCCGGCCGGGTCGGCGGGCAGTTCCTTGCCCTCCGCGAGCGCGGCGGCCTTCGACTCGGCGCGGATCTTCTGCATGAGCGTCAGGTTCAGCTCGTCGGACAGCTGCAGCGGTGCCGCCGGGTAACCGGCCTGCATGCCCGCCTGCTCGATGGTGGCCGGCTCGATGCCCTCGGCGACCATGCCGATGGCCTCGTTGACGAACGTGCCGATGACACGCGAGGTGAAGAAGCCGCGCGAATCGTTGACGACGATCGGGGTCTTGCGGATCGCCTGCACGAAATCGAAGACGCGGGCGAGGGTCTCGTCCGAGGTCTTCTCGCCGCGGATGATCTCCACGAGCGGCATCTTGTCGACCGGGGAGAAGAAGTGGATACCGATGAAGTCCTCGGGACGCTTGACGCCGGTCGCCAGGTCGGTGATCGGCAGCGTCGAGGTGTTGGAGCCGAGGAGGGCGTCGGCGTCGACGATGTCCTCGATCTCCTGGAACACCTTCTTCTTCAGGTCGGGCGACTCGAAGACGGCCTCGACGACGAAGTCGACGCCCGCGAAGTCGGCCGGTCGGCGGTCGGGGTGATGAGGTCGAGGAGAGCCTTCGACTTCGCCTCGGTGGTCTTGCCGCGCGAGAGCGCCTTGGCCTCGATCTTCTCCGAGTACGCCTTGCCCTTCTCGGCGGCGGCGAGCTCGACGTCCTTGAGTACCACCGGGATTCCGGCCTTCGCGCACACGTACGCGATACCCGCGCCCATCATGCCGGCACCGAGGACACCGACCTTCTTGATCTCCCGCTTCGGGATGTCCTTGGGACGCGACGCACCCGAGCCGATGGCCTGCAGGTCGAAGAAGAACGCCTGGATCATGTTCTTCGCGACGTGCCCGGTGACGAGCGACGTGAAGTAGCGGGACTCGATCTTCAGGGCGTTGTCGACGTCGACCTGGCTGCCCTCGACGGCCGCGGCGAGGATCGCGCGCGGTGCCGGCATGTTGGCGCCCTTGATCTGCTTACGCACGTTCGCGGGGATCGCGGGCAGGTTCGCGGCGAACGCCGGGGTGGCCGGGGTGCCGCCGGGGATCTTGTAGCCCTTGACGTCCCACGGCTGGACACCGGACTCGGGATTGGCCTTGATCCACGCCTTCGCGGCCGCACCAGCTCCTCCACGGAGGAGACGACTTCGTCGATCACGCCGGCCTCGAGGGCCTGCTGCGGGCCCCGCTGCTGGCCCTGCATCAGGTGCTGTGTCAGGGCGGTCATGATGCCGAACTTGCGGACCGTCCGGACGATGCCGCCGCCGCCCGGCAGCAGGCCGAGGGTGACCTCGGGCAGGCCGATCTTGACGCCCTTGACGTCCGCGGCAATGCGGTGGTGGGTGGCCAGCGCGATCTCCAGGCCACCGCCGAGCGCGGCACCGTTGATGCACGTGACGACCGGCTTGCCGAGCGTCTCGAGGCGACGCAGATCGGCCTTGAGGTTCAGGCTGTGGTTGTAGATCTGCTCCGCCTGATCCGGCTGGACCGCGAGAAGGTTCTTGAGGTCACCGCCGGCGAAGAACGTCTTCTTGCCGGACGTGAGCACGACACCGGTGACGGTGTCCTTCTCCGCGTACAGCCGGTCCACCGTCTCGCGCATCGACGAGATGTACCGGTCGTTCATGGTGTTCGCGCCCTGGTTGGGGTCGTCGATGGTGAGCACGACGATGCCGTCGGCGTCCTGCTCCCACGCAATGATGTTCTGCTCGCTCACTTTTCGTCTCTCCTGAATCAGTCCGTGAGCGTCAGACGCGCTCGATGATGGTGGCCACGCCCATGCCGCCGCCGATGCACAGCGTCACCAGGGCCCGCTTCGCGCCGCGGCGCTCGAGCTCGTCGACCATGGTGCCGGTGATCATGGCGCCGGTCGCGCCGAGCGGGTGACCCATCGCGATGGCGCCGCCGACGACGTTGAGCTTCTCGGTGGGGATGTTCATCCTTCTGGAACTTCATCGCGACCGACGCGAACGCCTCGTTGATCTCGAACAGGTCGATGTCGTCGACGGTCAGACCCGCCTGCGCGAGGACCTTGTGCGCGGCCGGGGTGGGGCCGGTGAGCATGATCGTCGAATCGGCGCCGGAGGTGGCGGTCGCGACGACGCGGGCCCGCGGCGTCAGACCCATCTCCTTACCGGCGTTCTCGCTGCCGACGAGCACGAGCGCGGCGCCGTCGACGATGCCGGAGCTGTTGCCGCCGTGGTGGACGTGGTTGATCTTCTCCACCCAGTGGTACTTCTGCAGCGCGACGGCGTCGAAGCCGCCCATCTCGCCGATGCCTGCGAACGAAGGCGAGAGAGCGGCCAGAGCCTCCACCGTGGTGCCCGGACGCATGTGCTCGTCCTGCTCGAGGACGGTGATGCCGTTGATGTCCTTGACCGGGACGACGGACTTGGCGAAGTAGCCGCCCGCCCAGGCCTTCGCCGCCAGCTCCTGCGAGCGGACCGCGTACGCGTCGACGTCCTCGCGGGAGAAGCCCTCCATGGTGGCGATGAGGTCGGCACCGATCCCCTGCGGCACCAGGTAGGTGTCGAAGTTGGTGGCCGGATCCAGCATCCACGGGCCACCGTCGGAGCCCATCTTCACGCGCGACATCGATTCGACGCCACCGGCGATGACCAGCTCGTCCCAGCCCGACCGCACCTTCTGCGCCGCCATGTTCACGGCCTCGAGGCCGGACGCGCAGAACCGGTTGATCTGCACGCCACCGACCGTGTCGGGCAGCCCGGCGACGGTGACCGCGGTGCGGGCGATGTCGGCGCCCTGGTCCCCGAGCGGGGAGACCACACCGAGGATCACGTCGGAGATGCGGTCCTCGTCGAGGTTCGGGAACCGGGTGCGCAGCTCGGCGATCAGGCCGGTGACCAGGTCGATCGGCTTCACCGAATGGAGCGATCCGGTTGCCTTGCCCTTACCCCGAGGGGTGCGGATGGCTTCATAAATGAATGCCTCTGTGGTCACGATCTTCCTTCCTGTTCTCGTCCGTGCGGCCGCATCGAGTGACGAGCAGCACAGACCTCGGCTCGCATCACCTTAGAACGTGTTCCAATCGACGGGAAGGACCGAAGCGATCCGGGTCCGTGACCGAGCCGATCGGAGGTATGTCGAGAACACCCGTTTCCGCCTACGCTCCGAGAGGCGGAACGGACACGACGAAGGGACCGGCATGACGGCGGCGGAGAACACGACACGGCCGGGACTGACCCGACGCGGCTTCTTCGGGGCCGCCGGGGTCGCCGGGGTCGCCGGGGTGACCGCGCTGTCCACCGCACCGGCCTCGGCCCGCCCCGCCCGCCGCACCGGTCCGGCGTCCGCGCTGCCGGCCGCGTCGTCGATCACCGTCACCGACCCGGCGCTGCTGACCGCGGTGCAGGCCGCGAGCCTGCTGCAGTCCCGCCGCCTGCACCCGAGGGAACTGCTCGACGCATGCCTGACCCGCACCGCCGGCCACGACGGCGACATCGGCGGCTGGGTACGGATCTACCCGGAACTCGCGTACGAGGCCGCGGACGCCGCCGCGCAGCGGCTCACCGGATCCGGGGACGCCCCGCTGCTGTGCGGGCTCCCGCTGGCCCTCAAGGACCTGTTCGCGGTGGCCGGGCTGCCGCTCACCGCGTCGAGTCACGTCCTCGACGGCAACATCGCGGCCGGCGACTCCACGGTGTGGCGTCGGCTCCGGGACGCCGGCACGGTCCTCGTCGGGCACGCGCACACCGACGAGTTCGCGATCGGGGTGGCCACCGAACAGGTCGGCAACCCGTGGAACACCGACTACTCCCCCGGCGGCTCGTCCGGCGGCAGCGCGGCCGTCGTCGCGGCCCGCTTCGTGCCGCTCGCCACCGGCACCGACACCGGCGGCTCACTGCGACTGCCGGCCAGCGCGTGCGGCATCACGTCGATCAAACCGACGTTCGGCCGGTGCAGCACGCACGGCGTCATCCCGCTCACCTGGACCCGCGACCACACCGGGCCGATGGCCCGCACGATCGCCGACGCGTCCCTGCTGCTGAGCCACATGGCGGGCGCCGACGTCGACGACCCCACCACCACCGTCGGCCCCGACGTACCCGCGGGCGGCTACCCGATCGCCGCGAAGGGCGGGACGACGCCGTTGTCCGGCAAACGGTTCGGCCTGTACCGCAAGGCCGTCGACGGGTTGCCCGACGCCCTGGGCACCCTGTTCGCCGCATTCGTCGACGAGATCCGGCGCCTCGGCGGCGACGTCGTCGACATCACGATGCCGGTCATGCCGGCGGACATGATCGTCGGCGACCGTGTCGAGATGGGCAGCTTCCACCGGCAGTTCACGGACCGGATCGGCTCCTACCGGCCCGAGAACGCGATCTCGGTGACGAAGGCCGTCGCCTCGCTCGCCGCCCCCGCCATCGACTACCTCACCACCGAGGGCAACCGGCTGCGGTTCCAGCACGAGTACAACCGCATGTTCGCCGACACCGGCATCGACGCCGTCCTCGTCCCCGGCGCCAAGATCGACGGCTGCGAGCGTTTCGAGTTCGCCGGCATCTCCGTGTTCGACGGGGTCACCGGCACCGTCGGCTGGGCCAACACCGCCGGCGCCCCCGTCGTCACCACCCCCGCCGGGCGGTCCGCCGCGACCGGACTGCCGTTCGGCGTGCAGATCGGCGGACGCCCCTGGGACGAAACGACTCTCATCGAGATCACCCTCGAGATCCAGCATGCCCGCCCCGACTGGCTCACCGCCCCCGAGATCGCCGCCGCCCCCCGCGACGTGCCCCGGGTGCAGGTCACCGCACCGGGCGCCGGCCCGCACCCCACACAACACCACCGACGTCGGCTTCGGGCACCGGTTCGTGCCGACGCTGTCGACGAGCGTGATCTGATCCGAGCCCACCCGTCGACGGTTCCGGCCCCCCGACCCGAACCATCGCAGGACGATGCACGGTGCCGCAGGGCGAGTCGACACCGATTCGCCCTGCGACGCCGACAGTGACTCTGCGACCACGTACCCCACCCGCCGGATCGCGGCGTTCGGCCGGTCAGCCCACGACGGTGCCGGTGCTCACCTTCTTGTAGAGACGCACGTTCGACGCCGCGAGCACGTTCGTGACGAACGGTTCGGGATCGATGCACGCTTCCGGAGAGAAGACGCCGGTGCGGGTGATCCGGCCCGCGAGCATCTCCCGGACCGCGGCGGCCGCGGCGTGCGGTGTCGGATCCCCACTCGCCCCGTCCGTGTACACCACGTGTGCCTCGAACTCGACGCGGGCGGCCTCGCCGCCGATCTCACCGTCCGCGGCGACCTGTACGACCGTGCCCGGCCGGTCGTCCCGTTCCACTGCCAGTCCGCGCTGCCCGGCGTCGGTCGCCATGAACCGGGCCAGGAATTCCCGCGACGCCAGGGGCAGGCCGTCGACTCGGGTCGGATCGGTCAGCCCCCACTGCTCGAACTGCTGCCAGAGCCGGTTGCCGGCCTCCTCGAACCACGCGAACCGCACCGTCGCATTGCGCAGGCCCGGCACGTACGTCCCCAGCGTGATGCCCTCCGGGTGCCCCATGTACCCGGCCTCGACGGTGGCGTCGAACGGGGCACCGAACGTGTACGACCGCGGCGCACCCCACGCCGGTAGCCGCGTCATCTCGCCGTCGACGAACTGCACGACGTCCCCGGACATCGAGTGCAGCATGTGCTCGTTGATCGTGGGGCCCATGTTCACGACGTAGGGCACCACCATCACGACGTCGACGCTGTGCGCGGAGTCCAGCGAGTCGACGGCCCACCGCCCCAGCAGGCTCGTGACACCCGGGGCGAAGCCCATGCCGAACAGCACACTCACCCCCGCGGCCTTCGCCGCAACGTCCAGATCGGTTGCCCGGACCAGTTGTTCGGCGACATCGAACTCGTCGCACACGTCGACGTAGTTCACCCCGCACTCGATCGCCGCGCGGATGATCGGCATACCGAACTTGAAGAACGGGCCCACCGCGTTGAAGACGATGTCGGCTCCGGTGATCGCCGACCGGATACTCGCCGGGTCGGACGCGTCGAACTGCACTGCCTTGCCGCCCAATTCGTCGGCGACCGCGGTCGC
Organism: Prescottella sp. R16; assembly: GCF_030656875.1. Classification (NCBI taxonomy): domain Bacteria; kingdom Bacillati; phylum Actinomycetota; class Actinomycetes; order Mycobacteriales; family Nocardiaceae; genus Rhodococcus; species Prescottella sp. R16. The sequence continues at coordinate 16,086 of NZ_CP130944.1, read as the reverse complement.
CTTCGCGGGATCGAGGTCGGCGACGACGAGTTCGTCGTAGCCGCCGCCGGCCGCGACGAGGCGGGCCACCGAGCCGGCGATCGAACCGGCACCGAGAACGACGAGTTTCATGAGGTCCGCCTTCTGCTGTATCGGGGAAAAGAGTGTCGTGGAGAGCAGCGGAGATCAGTGCCAGTGCACGCGGAACAGTTCCCGCGGCAACGCATCCGACCACCGGCCCGTACGGACCAGGTCGGCGGCCAACCGGCCGAGCTCGTCGGCCATCATCACCCCGCGGTGCCCTTCGGTGACGACGACGGTCCGGTCGTCGACCCGGTCGACGTACGGGTTGCCGTCGACGTTCATGCCGACCAGGCACGGTTTGACGATCGCCGCACCGAGTTCCACGTCCGGGAGGAACTGCGGCACCAGCCCGCGGAAGTAGTCGACCTCGCTCACGGTGCCGCCCGACGACGCCCAGGCCGCGATGTCGTCCCGCGTCTGCAATGGGTGCGCCATCAGCTCACCGCTGGCGCACTTGATGTACCACCGGCCGTCCGGGTACTGCACGGGCGGGATCACGATGCCGCCACCGAAGTGGTCGGAAATGTACATGAGCGTCGGAAAATTCGGTACCGCAGCAGGTTCCACCTCGAACAGCACCATCGTCGCACCGAACACCCGGGTCTGCATCTGCCGCGGCAGCAGGCCGATCGCATTGGTGGCGGCACCGGTGGCGACCACCGCCCGGTCCGCACGGAACTCCGCACCGGACGCCGTGCGCGCCACCACCTCGTCCCGCTCCGACGCCAGCGACACGACCTCGTCGACGACCCGCTTCGCTCCCGCCGTCTCGGCGAGCACCAGTTCCGCACGCACCAGCAGTCGCGGGTTGACGATGATCGCGTCGTCCTGGCACACCCCGATCTGTCCCGCGGGAATCCGCAGTCCCGGGAACCGTTCGCTCACCTGCCCACCGTCGAGGACGTCCCCCGAGGTCCCGAAGTCGCGACAGTTGCCCAGCAGTGCGTCCAGTTCCCGGCCGGACTCCGAGACCTCTTCCGATCCAACCGTTTCCGGATCCGCGAACAGCACCAGCTGCGGATGTACCGTCGTGAACGAAATCCCCGACGCCTCCTCGATGTCCGCGTACCGTGCCATCGCCCGCAACCCCACGGCCGTCGGCACGAACAGCGGATCGGTGGCCGCGATCCGGCCCTGGTCGTAGTGCCCCGACCAGGTGCCCTCGTGACCCACGTGCGTCTGCGGCTCCTCCGGCCCCACGATCGTCACCGCACACCCCGCCTCCGCGAGATGCCGTGCGGTCGCCGCACCCTGCGGTCCCGCCCCGATCACCAGGACACGGTCACTCCCAGCCGTCCCCGACCTGCTCATTCACTCCACCTTTCTGTTCACCGTCCGGTCGATCAACGCGTCCACCGACGCCCGGATCACGACGGACTGTTGTTCTCGCGACAGTGCACCGGGATTGGTCACCGCCGTCGTACCGATACCGTCGACGAGCACCCACACCGCGCGGGCCAAACTCTGCACGTCTTCCACCGGAACATCATCGGGCAGAGTGGTTTCCAACATCTCGGCCATGCGCCGCTCACCGTCGGCGGCATAGCTCTGCAGCACCGTCTGAAGCCTGCTGCTGTTCAGGCTGAACGCATGGAACGCCACCAGTACCCGCCAGAACCGCTGCGACTCCGCGTCGTGCGGCAACGCCTGCTCGATCATCTCCAGCCACTCGTCGAGCGTCGCCGACGCCGTGCGACGGGCGACCTTCCCCGACACCTCCTCGAGCGCCGCCGTCAACGCCGCCTCGAGCAGCTCCTCCTTGCCGGCGAAGTAGTGCGAGATGTAACCGGTGGTGGTCCCGAGCCGGGCCGCGACCTTCCGCAGCGTCGCGTTCTCCAGGCCGCCCTCGGCGACCAGATCACACGCGGCCTGCGCCACCAGCATCTTCGGATCCTCGGTCGGTACCCGTGTCGTCATCTCGCACTCCTCGTCTCGACGGACGTCAGTTCTTCCAGACGTCACCGAACAACATCATGAAGTCCGAGGCGGGCACCACACCGTGCACCGTGTCGCGCCAGAACTCGGCGTTGACGGCGGTGCTCAGGTTGACCGAGACGACGTCGCGGTTCCACAGCCGCTCGATGTCCGCGAGAGCCGCCCGTTCGGCGTCGTCGTCGGGGGCCTCCTGCAGTGCGACGAGCGCCGCATCCATCTCCGGCGACGCATACCCGGTGAGGTTGTAGGCCGCGGTGCTCGACACCGTGTCGTTCAACTGGTGGAACGGATCGGACGCCACCACCGCGGACGAGCCGATGGCCAGATCGAATGCGTTCTTCACATACAGCTTCGTGATCCGGCTGGTGACCGACGGATCGGCGTCGAGTTCCACCCGGAAGCCGACGTTCTGCAGCTGGGCCTGCAACGCGAGTGCCTGCTGCTGCGCGACCGGGTCGGTGCCGACGAGCAGCGTCAGCCGCCGGTCGTAGCCGTCGGCGGCCGCCTGATCGAGCAGCGCCCGGGCCGCATCGGGGTCGGCCGCGATCGGCTCGACGCCGGTGTACCACGGCGACTCCGGATGGAAGATCGACTTCCCGGCCAGTTCGGTGTCCCCGTCGTATGCACGGTCCGCCACCGCCGACGGGTCGACGGCCAGCGCGATCGCCTCCCGCACCCGGACGTCCGCACCCGGACGGCCGTCCCGGTGATTGATCCACATCGTCGATCCCAGCGCCACCGGTTCGAGATAGCCCTCGTAGCCGGACGCGAGACCGTCGCGCACCTGCTCTCGACGTTGCGGACGGTCGCCATGTCGACGTTGCCGTTGTCCAGAGATTCGAGCGCCGCCGTACCGGAGCCGATCCACACGAACTCGAGACCGTCGACGTGCGGGGCGCCGCCCCAGTAGTCGTCCCGCGCCGTGAGCCGCAGCTTCTCACCGGGCCGGTACTCGGAGAACGTGAACGGACCCGCCCCGATCGGCGTGAACGTGTCACCGGCTGTCGCCGCCGGGGCGACGATCATGCCGGCACCCATCGCCAGCATGTGCGGGAACGTCGCCCACGGATGAGTGAGCCGGAACTGCACCGTCGCGGGATCGACCACGTCCACCGATTCGAGACTGCCCGAGATGACCGCGGCATCGGAACCACCGGTCAGATAACGCTGCACACTCGCAACCACTGCAGCGGCGTCGAGCGGTGTCCCGTCGGAGAAGGTCACACCGGGACGCAGGGTGAGCGTCCACGTCGAGAAGTCTTCCGACGCAACGAGATCCCTGGCCAGCCACGGCTCGTACTCCCCCGACTCGGCGTTGTACCGGACGAGGACGTCGTAGAGCGCGGCCAGCGCACTACCGCCGGACACGCCCGTCGCGACGGTATCGAGCGGGTCGAGGCTGCCCGGCTCGGAATACTCCGCGACGGTGAGGACCCCGCCGTCACCGGACTCGCCCGGGTCGGCGACCGCGTTGACCGCGATCGCGGCCGAATCCAGGCCCAGGCTGCTGCCCGCCGACGCATCACCCTCGGCGCAGCCGGCAGTCGTCGCGACCGCGCCCACGAGAGCAACCGCCGCCAACCTTCGCCACACAGAAGAAATCGCCATTCGTTCCCTCCACCACTCGTTGTGACGCGGCTCTCATTCACCGCCGCGGAGAACATAACAACTGTTGTGATGAATGGAAAGGGGGTGATCCGAAGAAACTTCGAACCGGGCGGATCTACCGCAGGGCCGCGATCCCGGACGCGGCGGCCGCGGCGGCGCTACCGACGAGGCCGGAGTGCGGCCGCAGAACGAACCGAGGTGTCGCAGGACCGTTCGATACCGATCCGCCCTGCGACACCGATCGAGCCTCTGCGGCCCCGAGCCCTCCGGCCCGCGACATCCGCTCGCGGTTCCGGCGATCACTCCGCGGAGCGGTACCTCGCGAGATAGCGCTCGTCCGTTCCCGGATCCTCCGTGCCGACCAGCAGATCCGAACTGAGTGCGATTCCGTTCTCGTCCGTGCCCGCCATGGACGCCATGCGGAAGAACAGAATCATCAGGACGAAGGCAACAGCAGCGGCGATACCCACCGCCGGGGCGAACGAATGGCCTCCGGCGAGCGCGGCCACGAATCCGCCCAAGCATATGAAGCCGAGAAGTCCTACCCCGTATGCCACGGACGGGAACGAGACGACCCGCCCGATTCGACGAACACTCTGCACGTCAATACCCTTTCCGATACGCTACGCGAATCGTATCGCTACGGTCAGCGTAGCACGTGCAAGAATCGTGACTCCGAAAATCCGAAGCGAACCCCGAGGAGTGCGATGGTTCTTTCCGCAGACGCCGATGCCCGGATCGTCACAGCAGTGCTGGACCTTCTGCGGTCCCGAGGCCCGGGTGCAGTCACGGTCGAATCGGTTGCGACTCTGTCCGGGGTCGCCAAGACGACGATCTATCGGCGGTACGCGGATCGCCGCGAAATGCTGACGGCCGCGTTGGCGCCGCTGGCGACCCCACTGCAGGCTCCCCCGGCGCCCGACGCCAGGCAGCGCCTGCACTGGGTCATCGAACAGGCCATCGCGTCGGTCGAACACGGTATCGGCTTCGGCGGTATGGCGGCCCTCCTCACCGACGAGGACGTCGAGTTCAGCCGGTTGTTCCGATCCATTCTCGCGAGCTACCGCCGGCAGGTCTCCGCAGTGATCGACGACGCGAAGAACGCCGGCGACTTCCGGGCCGACCTGGACAACGACATCCTCGTCGACGCGATCGTCGGCGCCTACGTCGCCGAGCGGGCACGGCTCGGCGACATGGCGGACCGGGACCGGCGGCTGTTCGAAGCATTCTGGCCCACAGTCGAAAACCGCTCCCGATCAGTGCACCGGGCCGAGGCCACCGACTAGCCGTCGAGCTTCCGGGCTCCGAGGATGTCGGTGCAGTTCCCCGGCCACCTCGTCGGGGTCGCGGCGTTCGGTCTGCGTGGACGGCTGCGCAGCCTCCGCCATCATCTCCTCCTCGTCCTCCGGGGTGGAGGGCGGCGGCGGAGCGTCGTAGTCGTAGTCGGCGGGCGGCGGACCCGGATCGTCCGGGTAGTCGGGCGCCTCGGCGGCGGAATGTCGTCGACGGGCGACGCCCGGCGCAGCCTCCCGCCCCGCGCCGGTCTGCGTCGCCCGTCGACGACATTCCGCCGCCCGAGGCGCCCGACTACCCGGACGATCCGGGTCCGCCGCCCGCCGACTACGACTACGACGCTCCGCCGCCGCCCTCCACCCCGGAGGACGAGGAGGAGATGATGGCGGAGGCTGCGCAGCCGTCCACGCAGACCGAACGCCGCGACCCCGACGAGGTGGCCGGGGAACTGCTCACCGACATCCTCGGAGCCCGGAAGCTCGACGGCTAGTCGGTGGCCTCGGCCCGGTGCACTGATCGGGAGCGGTTTTCGACTGTGGGCCAGAATGCTTCGAACAGCCGCCGGTCCCGGTCCGCCATGTCGCCGAGCCGTGCCCGCTCGGCGACGTAGGCGCCGACGATCGCGTCGACGAGGATGTCGTTGTCCAGGTCGGCCCGGAAGTCGCCGGCGTTCTTCGCGTCGTCGATCACTGCGGAGACCTGCCGGCGGTAGCTCGCGAGAATGGATCGGAACAACCGGCTGAACTCGACGTCCTCGTCGGTGAGGAGGGCCGCCATACCGCCGAAGCCGATACCGTGTTCGACCGACGCGATGGCCTGTTCGATGACCCAGTGCAGGCGCTGCCTGGCGTCGGGCGCCGGGGGAGCCTGCAGTGGGGTCGCCAGCGGCGCCAACGCGGCCGTCAGCATTTCGCGGCGATCCGCGTACCGCCGATAGATCGTCGTCTTGGCGACCCCGGACAGAGTCGCAACCGATTCGACCGTGACTGCACCCGGGCCTCGGACCGCAGAAGGTCCAGCACTGCTGTGACGATCCGGGCATCGGCGTCTGCGGAAAGAACCATCGCACTCCTCGGGGTTCGCTTCGGATTTTCGGAGTCACGATTCTTGCACGTGCTACGCTGACCGTAGCGATACGATTCGCGTAGCGTATCGGAAAGGGTATTGACGTGCAGAGTGTTCGTCGAATCGGGCGGGTCGTCTCGTTCCCGTCCGTGGCATACGGGGTAGGACTTCTCGGCTTCATATGCTTGGGCGGATTCGTGGCCGCGCTCGCCGGAGGCCATTCGTTCGCCCCGGCGGTGGGTATCGCCGCTGCTGTTGCCTTCGTCCTGATGATTCTGTTCTTCCGCATGGCGTCCATGGCGGGCACGGACGAGAACGGAATCGCACTCAGTTCGGATCTGCTGGTCGGCACGGAGGATCCGGGAACGGACGAGCGCTATCTCGCGAGGTACCGCTCCGCGGAGTGATCGCCGGAACCCGCGAGCGGATGTCGCGGGCCGGAGGGCTCGGGGCCGCAGAGGCTCGATCGGTGTCGCAGGGCGGATCGGTATCGAACGGTCCTGCGACACCTCGGTTCGTTCTGCGGCCGCACTCCGGCCTCGTCGGTAGCGCCGCCGCGGCCGCCGCGTCCGGGATCGCGGCCCTGCGGTAGATCCGCCCGGTTCGAAGTTTCTTCGGATCACCCCCTTTCCATTCATCACAACAGTTGTTATGTTCTCCGCGGCGGTGAATGAGAGCCGCGTCACAACGAGTGGTGGAGGGAACGAATGGCGATTTCTTCTGTGTGGCGAAGGTTGGCGGCGGTTGCTCTCGTGGGCGCGGTCGCGACGACTGCCGGCTGCGCCGAGGGTGATGCGTCGGCGGGCAGCAGCCTGGGCCTGGATTCGGCCGCGATCGCGGTCAACGCGGTCGCCGACCCGGGCGAGTCCGGTGACGGCGGGGTCCTCACCGTCGCGGAGTATTCCGAGCCGGGCAGCCTCGACCCGCTCGATACCGTCGCGACGGGCGTGTCCGGCGGTAGTGCGCTGGCCGCGCTCTACGACGTCCTCGTCCGGTACAACGCCGAGTCGGGGGAGTACGAGCCGTGGCTGGCCAGGGATCTCGTTGCGTCGGAAGACTTCTCGACGTGGACGCTCACCCTGCGTCCCGGTGTGACCTTCTCCGACGGGACACCGCTCGACGCCGCTGCAGTGGTTGCGAGTGTGCAGCGTTATCTGACCGGTGGTTCCGATGCCGCGGTCATCTCGGGCAGTCTCGAATCGGTGGACGTGGTCGATCCCGCGACGGTGCAGTTCCGGCTCACTCATCCGTGGGCGACGTTCCCGCACATGCTGGCGATGGGTGCCGGCATGATCGTCGCCCCGGCGGCGACAGCCGGTGACACGTTCACGCCGATCGGGGCGGGTCCGTTCACGTTCTCCGAGTACCGGCCCGGTGAGAAGCTGCGGCTCACGGCGCGGGACGACTACTGGGGCGGCGCCCCGCACGTCGACGGTCTCGAGTTCGTGTGGATCGGCTCCGGTACGGCGGCGCTCGAATCTCTGGACAACGGCAACGTCGACATGGCGACCGTCCGCAACGTCGAGCAGGTGCGCGACGGTCTCGCGTCCGGCTACGAGGGCTATCTCGAACCGGTGGCGCTGGGATCGACGATGTGGATCAATCACCGGGACGGCCGTCCGGGTGCGGACGTCCGGGTGCGGGAGGCGATCGCGCTGGCCGTCGACCCGTCGGCGGTGGCGGACCGTGCATACGACGGGGACACCGAACTGGCCGGGAAGTCGATCTTCCATCCGGAGTCGCCGTGGTACACCGGCGTCGAGCCGATCGCGGCCGACCCCGATGCGGCCCGGGCGCTGCTCGATCAGGCGGCCGCCGACGGCTACGACCGGCGGCTGACGCTGCTCGTCGGCACCGACCCGGTCGCGCAGCAGCAGGCACTCGCGTTGCAGGCCCAGCTGCAGAACGTCGGCTTCCGGGTGGAACTCGACGCCGATCCGTCGGTCACCAGCCGGATCACGAAGCTGTATGTGAAGAACGCATTCGATCTGGCCATCGGCTCGTCCGCGGTGGTGGCGTCCGATCCGTTCCACCAGTTGAACGACACGGTGTCGAGCACCGCGGCCTACAACCTCACCGGGTATGCGTCGCCGGAGATGGATGCGGCGCTCGTCGCACTGCAGGAGGCCCCCGACGACGACGCCGAACGGGCGGCTCTCGCGGACATCGAGCGGCTGTGGAACCGCGACGTCGTCTCGGTCAACCTGAGCACCGCCGTCAACGCCGAGTTCTGGCGCGACACGGTGCACGGTGTGGTGCCCGCCTCGGACTTCATGATGTTGTTCGGTGACGTCTGGAAGAACTGACGTCCGTCGAGACGAGGAGTGCGAGATGACGACACGGGTACCGACCGAGGATCCGAAGATGCTGGTGGCGCAGGCCGCGTGTGATCTGGTCGCCGAGGGCGGCCTGGAGAACGCGACGCTGCGGAAGGTCGCGGCCCGGCTCGGGACCACCACCGGTTACATCTCGCACTACTTCGCCGGCAAGGAGGAGCTGCTCGAGGCGGCGTTGACGGCGGCGCTCGAGGAGGTGTCGGGGAAGGTCGCCCGTCGCACGGCGTCGGCGACGCTCGACGAGTGGCTGGAGATGATCGAGCAGGCGTTGCCGCACGACGCGGAGTCGCAGCGGTTCTGGCGGGTACTGGTGGCGTTCCATGCGTTCAGCCTGAACAGCAGCAGGCTTCAGACGGTGCTGCAGAGCTATGCCGCCGACGGTGAGCGGCGCATGGCCGAGATGTTGGAAACCACTCTGCCCGATGATGTTCCGGTGGAAGACGTGCAGAGTTTGGCCCGCGCGGTGTGGGTGCTCGTCGACGGTATCGGTACGACGGCGGTGACCAATCCCGGTGCACTGTCGCGAGAACAACAGTCCGTCGTGATCCGGGCGTCGGTGGACGCGTTGATCGACCGGACGGTGAACAGAAAGGTGGAGTGAATGAGCAGGTCGGGGACGGCTGGGAGTGACCGTGTCCTGGTGATCGGGGCGGGACCGCAGGGTGCGGCGACCGCACGGCATCTCGCGGAGGCGGGGTGTGCGGTGACGATCGTGGGGCCGGAGGAGCCGCAGACGCACGTGGGTCACGAGGGCACCTGGTCGGGGCACTACGACCAGGGCCGGATCGCGGCCACCGATCCGCTGTTCGTGCCGACGGCCGTGGGGTTGCGGGCGATGGCACGGTACGCGGACATCGAGGAGGCGTCGGGGATTTCGTTCACGACGGTACATCCGCAGCTGGTGCTGTTCGCGGATCCGGAAACGGTTGGATCGGAAGAGGTCTCGGAGTCCGGCCGGGAACTGGACGCACTGCTGGGCAACTGTCGCGACTTCGGGACCTCGGGGGACGTCCTCGACGGTGGGCAGGTGAGCGAACGGTTCCCGGGACTGCGGATTCCCGCGGGACAGATCGGGGTGTGCCAGGACGACGCGATCATCGTCAACCCGCGACTGCTGGTGCGTGCGGAACTGGTGCTCGCCGAGACGGCGGGAGCGAAGCGGGTCGTCGACGAGGTCGTGTCGCTGGCGTCGGAGCGGGACGAGGTGGTGGCGCGCACGGCGTCCGGTGCGGAGTTCCGTGCGGACCGGGCGGTGGTCGCCACCGGTGCCGCCACCAATGCGATCGGCCTGCTGCCGCGGCAGATGCAGACCCGGGTGTTCGGTGCGACGATGGTGCTGTTCGAGGTGGAACCTGCTGCGGTACCGAATTTTCCGACGCTCATGTACATTTCCGACCACTTCGGTGGCGGCATCGTGATCCCGCCCGTGCAGTACCCGGACGGCCGGTGGTACATCAAGTGCGCCAGCGGTGAGCTGATGGCGCACCCATTGCAGACGCGGGACGACATCGCGGCCTGGGCGTCGTCGGGCGGCACCGTGAGCGAGGTCGACTACTTCCGCGGGCTGGTGCCGCAGTTCCTCCCGGACGTGGAACTCGGTGCGGCGATCGTCAAACCGTGCCTGGTCGGCATGAACGTCGACGGCAACCCGTACGTCGACCGGGTCGACGACCGGACCGTCGTCGTCACCGAAGGGCACCGCGGGGTGATGATGGCCGACGAGCTCGGCCGGTTGGCCGCCGACCTGGTCCGTACGGGCCGGTGGTCGGATGCGTTGCCGCGGGAACTGTTCCGCGTGCACTGGCACTGATCTCCGCTGCTCTCCACGACACTCTTTTCCCCGATACAGCAGAAGGCGGACCTCATGAAACTCGTCGTTCTCGGTGCCGGTTCGATCGCCGGCTCGGTGGCCCGCCTCGTCGCGGCCGGCGGCGGCTACGACGAACTCGTCGTCGCCGACCTCGATCCCGCGAAGGCGACCGCGGTCGCCGACGAATTGGGCGGCAAGGCAGTGCAGTTCGACGCGTCCGACCCGGCGAGTATCCGGTCGGCGATCACCGGAGCCGACATCGTCTTCAACGCGGTGGGCCCGTTCTTCAAGTTCGGTATGCCGATCATCCGCGCGGCGATCGAGTGCGGGGTGAACTACGTCGACGTGTGCGACGAGTTCGATGTCGCCGAACAACTGGTCCGGGCAACCGATCTGGACGTTGCGGCGAAGGCCGCGGGGGTGAGTGTGCTGTTCGGCATGGGCTTCGCCCCGGGTGTCACGAGCCTGCTGGGGCGGTGGGCCGTCGACTCGCTGGACTCCGCGCACAGCGTCGACGTCGTGATGGTGGTGCCCTACGTCGTGAACATGGGCCCCACGATCAACGAGCACATGCTGCACTCGATGTCCGGGGACGTCGTGCAGTTCGTCGACGGCGAGATGACGCGGCTACCGGCGTGGGGTGCGCCGCGGTCGTACACGTTCGGTGCCCCGTTCGACGCCACCGTCGAGGCCGGGTACATGGGGCACCCGGAGGGCATCACGCTGGGGACGTACGTGCCGGGCCTGCGCAATGCGACGGTGCGGTTCGCGTGGTTCGAGGAGGCCGGCAACCGGCTCTGGCAGCAGTTCGAGCAGTGGGGGCTGACCGATCCGACCCGAGTCGACGGCCTGCCCCTGGCGTCGCGGGAATTCCTGGCCCGGTTCATGGCGACCGACGCCGGGCAGCGCGGACTGGCAGTGGAACGGGACGACCGGCCGGGCACGGTCGTACAGGTCGCCGCGGACGGTGAGATCGGCGGCGAGGCCGCCCGCGTCGAGTTCGAGGCACACGTGGTGTACACGGACGGGGCGAGTGGGGATCCGACACCGCACGCCGCGGCCGCCGCGGTCCGGGAGATGCTCGCGGGCCGGATCACCCGCACCGGCGTCTTCTCTCCGGAAGCGTGCATCGATCCCGAACCGTTCGTCACGAACGTGCTCGCGGCGTCGAACGTGCGTCTCTACAAGAAGGTGAGCACCGGCACCGTCGTGGGCTGACCGGCCGAACGCCGCGATCCGGCGGGTGGGGTACGTGGTCGCAGAGTCACTGTCGGCGTCGCAGGGCGAATCGGTGTCGACTCGCCCTGCGGCACCGTGCATCGTCCTGCGATGGTTCGGGTCGGGGGGCCGGAACCGTCGACGGGTGGGCTCGGATCAGATCACGCTCGTCGACAGCGTCGGCACGAACCGGTGCCCGAAGCCGACGTCGGTGGTGTTGGTGGGGTGCGGGCCGGCGCCCGGTGCGGTGACCTGCACCCGGGGCACGTCGCGGGGGGCGGCGGCGATCTCGGGGGCGGTGAGCCAGTCGGGGCGGGCATGCTGGATCTCGAGGGTGATCTCGATGAGAGTCGTTTCGTCCCAGGGGCGTCCGCCGATCTGCACGCCGAACGGCAGTCCGGTCGCGGCGGACCGCCCGGCGGGGGTGGTGACGACGGGGGCGCCGGCGGTGTTGGCCCAGCCGACGGTGCCGGTGACCCCGTCGAACACGGAGATGCCGGCGAACTCGAAACGCTCGCAGCCGTCGATCTTGGCGCCGGGGACGAGGACGGCGTCGATGCCGGTGTCGGCGAACATGCGGTTGTACTCGTGCTGGAACCGCAGCCGGTTGCCCTCGGTGGTGAGGTAGTCGATGGCGGGGGCGGCGAGCGAGGCGACGGCCTTCGTCACCGAGATCGCGTTCTCGGGCCGGTAGGAGCCGATCCGGTCCGTGAACTGCCGGTGGAAGCTGCCCATCTCGACACGGTCGCCGACGATCATGTCCGCCGGCATGACCGGCATCGTGATGTCGACGACGTCGCCGCCGAGGCGCCGGATCTCGTCGACGAATGCGGCGAACAGGGTGCCCAGGGCGTCGGGCAACCCGTCGACGGCCTTGCGGTACAGGCCGAACCGTTTGCCGGACAACGGCGTCGTCCCGCCCTTCGCGGCGATCGGGTAGCCGCCCGCGGGTACGTCGGGGCCGACGGTGGTGGTGGGGTCGTCGACGTCGGCGCCCGCCATGTGGCTCAGCAGCAGGGACGCGTCGGCGATCGTGCGGGCCATCGGCCCGGTGTGGTCGCGGGTCCAGGTGAGCGGGATGACGCCGTGCGTGCTGCACCGGCCGAACGTCGGTTTGATCGACGTGATGCCGCACGCGCTGGCCGGCAGTCGCAGTGAGCCGCCGGTGTCGGTGCCGGTGGCGAGCGGCACGAAGCGGGCCGCGACGACGGCCGCGCTGCCGCCGGACGAGCCGCCGGGGGAGTAGTCGGTGTTCCACGGGTTGCCGACCTGTTCGGTGGCCACCCCGATCGCGAACTCGTCGGTGTGCGCGTGCCCGACGAGGACCGTGCCGGCGTCCCGGAGCCGACGCCACACCGTGGAGTCGCCGGCCGCGATGTTGCCGTCGAGGACGTGACTCGACGCGGTGAGCGGCAGCCCGGCCACCGCGAACAGGTCCTTGAGGGCCAGCGGGAGCCCGCACAGCAGCGGGGCGTCCCCGGATCCGGTGAGCCGCTGCGCGGCGGCGTCCGCGGCCTCGTACGCGAGTTCCGGGTAGATCCGTACCCAGCCGCCGATGTCGCCGTCGTGGCCGGCGGTGCGGGTCAGGCATGCGTCGAGCAGTTCCCTCGGGTGCAGGCGGCGGGACTGCAGCAGGCTCGCGGCCTGCACCGCGGTCAGCAGCGCCGGGTCGGTGACGGTGATCGACGACGCGGCCGGCAGCGCGGACGCCGGACCGGTGCGGCGGGCGGGGCGGGCCGAGGCCGGTGCGGTGGACAGCGCGGTCACCCCGGCGACCCCGGCGACCCCGGCGGCCCCGAAGAAGCCGCGTCGGGTCAGTCCCGGCCGTGTCGTGTTCTCCGCCGCCGTCATGCCGGTCCCTTCGTCGTGTCCGTTCCGCCTCTCGGAGCGTAGGCGGAAACGGGTGTTCTCGACATACCTCCGATCGGCTCGGTCACGGACCCGGATCGCTTCGGTCCTTCCCGTCGATTGGAACACGTTCTAAGGTGATGCGAGCCGAGGTCTGTGCTGCTCGTCACTCGATGCGGCCGCACGGACGAGAACAGGAAGGAAGATCGTGACCACAGAGGCATTCATTTATGAAGCCATCCGCACCCCTCGGGGTAAGGGCAAGGCAACCGGATCGCTCCATTCGGTGAAGCCGATCGACCTGGTCACCGGCCTGATCGCCGAGCTGCGCACCCGGTTCCCGAACCTCGACGAGGACCGCATCTCCGACGTGATCCTCGGTGTGGTCTCCCCGCTCGGGGACCAGGGCGCCGACATCGCCCGCACCGCGGTCACCGTCGCCGGGCTGCCCGACACGGTCGGTGGCGTGCAGATCAACCGGTTCTGCGCGTCCGGCCTCGAGGCCGTGAACATGGCGGCGCAGAAGGTGCGGTCGGGCTGGGACGAGCTGGTCATCGCCGGTGGCGTCGAATCGATGTCGCGCGTGAAGATGGGCTCCGACGGTGGCCCGTGGATGCTGGATCCGGCCACCAACTTCGACACCTACCTGGTGCCGCAGGGGATCGGTGCCGACCTCATCGCCACCATGGAGGGCTTCTCCCGCGAGGACGTCGACGCGTACGCGGTCCGCTCGCAGGAGCTGGCGGCGAAGGCCTGGGCGGGCGGCTACTTCGCCAAGTCCGTCGTCCCGGTCAAGGACATCAACGGCATCACCGTCCTCGAGCAGGACGAGCACATGCGTCCGGGCACCACGGTGGAGGCTCTGGCCGCTCTCTCGCCTTCGTTCGCAGGCATCGGCGAGATGGGCGGCTTCGACGCCGTCGCGCTGCAGAAGTACCACTGGGTGGAGAAGATCAACCACGTCCACCACGGCGGCAACAGCTCCGGCATCGTCGACGGCGCCGCGCTCGTGCTCGTCGGCAGCGAGAACGCCGGTAAGGAGATGGGTCTGACGCCGCGGGCCCGCGTCGTCGCGACCGCCACCTCCGGCGCCGATTCGACGATCATGCTCACCGGCCCCACCCCGGCCGCGCACAAGGTCCTCGCGCAGGCGGGTCTGACCGTCGACGACATCGACCTGTTCGAGATCAACGAGGCGTTCGCGTCGGTCGCGATGAAGTTCCAGAAGGATCTGAACATCCCCACCGAGAAGCTCAACGTCGTCGGCGGCGCCATCGCGATGGGTCACCCGCTCGGCGCGACCGGCGCCATGATCACCGGCACCATGGTCGACGAGCTCGAGCGCCGCGGCGCGAAGCGGGCCCTGGTGACGCTGTGCATCGGCGGCGGCATGGGCGTGGCCACCATCATCGAGCGCGTCTGACGCTCACGGACTGATTCAGGAGAGACGAAAAGTGAGCGAGCAGAACATCATTGCGTGGGAGCAGGACGCCGACGGCATCGTCGTGCTCACCATCGACGACCCCAACCAGGGCGCGAACACCATGAACGACCGGTACATCTCGTCGATGCGCGAGACGGTGGACCGGCTGTACGCGGAGAAGGACACCGTCACCGGTGTCGTGCTCACGTCCGGCAAGAAGACGTTCTTCGCCGGCGGTGACCTCAAGAACCTTCTCGCGGTCCAGCCGGATCAGGCGGAGCAGATCTACAACCACAGCCTGAACCTCAAGGCCGATCTGCGTCGCCTCGAGACGCTCGGCAAGCCGGTCGTCACGTGCATCAACGGTGCCGCGCTCGGCGGTGGCCTGGAGATCGCGCTGGCCACCCACCACCGCATTGCCGCGGACGTCAAGGGCGTCAAGATCGGCCTGCCCGAGGTCACCCTCGGCCTGCTGCCGGGCGGCGGCGGCATCGTCCGGACGGTCCGCAAGTTCGGCATCATGACCGCCCTGACACAGCACCTGATGCAGGGCCAGCAGCGGGGCCCGCAGCAGGCCCTCGAGGCCGGCGTGATCGACGAAGTCGTCTCCTCCGTGGAGGAGCTGGTGCCGGCCGCGAAGGCGTGGATCAAGGCCAATCCCGAGTCCGGTGTCCAGCCGTGGGACGTCAAGGGCTACAAGATCCCCGGCGGCACCCCGGCCACCCCGGCGTTCGCCGCGAACCTGCCCGCGATCCCCGCGAACGTGCGTAAGCAGATCAAGGGCGCCAACATGCCGGCACCGCGCGCGATCCTCGCCGCGGCCGTCGAGGGCAGCCAGGTCGACGTCGACAACGCCCTGAAGATCGAGTCCCGCTACTTCACGTCGCTCGTCACCGGGCACGTCGCGAAGAACATGATCCAGGCGTTCTTCTTCGACCTGCAGGCCATCGGCTCGGGTGCGTCGCGTCCCAAGGACATCCCGAAGCGGGAGATCAAGAAGGTCGGTGTCCTCGGTGCCGGCATGATGGGCGCGGGTATCGCGTACGTGTGCGCGAAGGCCGGAATCCCGGTGGTACTCAAGGACGTCGAGCTCGCCGCCGCCGAGAAGGGCAAGGCGTACTCGGAGAAGATCGAGGCCAAGGCGCTCTCGCGCGGCAAGACCACCGAGGCGAAGTCGAAGGCTCTCCTCGACCTCATCACCCCGACCGCCGACCCGGCCGACTTCGCGGGCGTCGACTTCGTCGTCGAGGCCGTCTTCGAGTCGCCCGACCTGAAGAAGAAGGTGTTCCAGGAGATCGAGGACATCGTCGACGCCGACGCCCTCCTCGGCTCCAACACCTCGACGCTGCCGATCACCGACCTGGCGACCGGCGTCAAGCGTCCCGAGGACTTCATCGGTATCCACTTCTTCTCCCCGGTCGACAAGATGCCGCTCGTGGAGATCATCCGCGGCGAGAAGACCTCGGACGAGACCCTCGCCCGCGTCC